>NZ_POYH01000046.1:0-3416 GCF_002899995.1 Acinetobacter sp. AKBS16
ATGACCGTATTTGACAATATTGCCTTTGGTTTACGTGTCCGTCCTCGTGCCACACGCCCATCGGAAGCCGAAATTAAAAAACGTGTGACTCGTCTACTCGATTTGGTTCAATTGGGCTTTTTAGCAGACCGTTACCCAGCCCAGCTTTCTGGTGGTCAACGCCAACGTATTGCCTTAGCTCGTGCACTTGCCGTAGAACCTCGTGTGTTATTGCTTGATGAACCATTTGGTGCACTAGATGCTAAGGTTCGTAAAGAATTACGCCGCTGGTTACGTAACTTGCATGATGAGCTGCATATCACTTCAATTTTCGTAACCCATGACCAAGAAGAAGCACTTGAAGTAGCAGACCAAATTATTGTGATGAATAAAGGTAACGTCGAACAAATCGGTTCTCCACGTGAAGTTTACGAAAAACCTGCAACACCATTTGTATTTGATTTCTTGGGTCAAGCAAATCGTTTTGAAGGTGAACATGCAAGCGGTATTATCCGTATTGGCAATGATCGTATCGAATTACCGACCACAGTTCAGGCACCGCAAGGAAAAGTAATTGCTTTTGCCCGTCCGGATGAGTTACATATTCATGCGCAACCACAGGCAAATACAATTGAAGCAACTTTTGTACGTGAAGTCTGGATTGCTGGAAAAGTAGTGGCGGAATTACAAGATCGTAATGGACGTTTAATTGAGATTGCTCTGAGCAGTGAAGCTGCAAAACAACATGCATTTAAACCAAATCAAACTGTTTGGGTAAGTGCATCTCAACTTCACCTATTTGCAGATCAAGTTGCTTAAGGAATTATTTGGTGAGGAGCCATCTCGTGGTATTTAAAGCCGTTCCTCACCTCTTTTGAGGAAAAGTGTAAATGAACTTTCAACAATTAAGAATTATCCGAGAAACAGTACGCCAAAACTTTAATTTAACGGAAGCATCTGCCGCGTTATACACCTCTCAATCAGGTGTAAGTAAGCATATTAAAGATTTAGAAGATGAATTAGGCGTACAACTTTTCGTCCGTAAAGGTAAACGTCTGCTTGGTTTAACTGAACCCGGCCAATCACTCCTTAGCATTGTAGAACGCATGCTTGTAGATGCTGAAAATATTAAACGTCTTGCCGATGACTTTAATAAAGTGGACGAAGGTACTTTAACGATTGCAACAACTCATACTCAAGCACGTTATGTATTACCACCAATCGTCAATCAATTTAAGAAACTATTTCCAAAAGTTCATTTGATTTTGCAACAAGCAAGTCCTGTCGAAATTGCAGAAATGCTTTTACAAGGTGAAGCTGATATTGGTATCGCGACAGAGTCTTTAACAACTGAAGAAAATTTAGCAAGTATTCCATACTATCAATGGCAGCACAGCATTATCACTCCTCAAGATCACCCACTTACACAGCTCGATAAAATTGATCTTGATGCTTTATCTGAATACCCACTAATTACTTATCACGGCGGTTTTACAGGTCGTTCAAAGATCGATAAAGCATTTGAAGATGCACAAATTGATGCCGATATTGTAATGTCTGCGCTTGATGCCGATGTTATCAAAACTTACGTTGAACTCGGAATGGGCGTCGGAATTGTCAATGATGTCGCTTACGATGCAGAACGTGATTATCGTTTAAAACAAATTAAAACTGATATCTTTGGTGTCAACACCACATGGATTGCTGTTCGCAAAGGCCATTTATTACGTGGTTATGGTTATGAGTTTATTTCTTTATGCTCACCTGATGCTGACATTAAAGCATTGAAAAAAATTGCCTATCCAGATGAGTAAAAATTAAAAAAATAAAAGAGCTTTTTAGCTCTTTTATTTTTTTATTAAGTACAAAAAAACGAGCCGTAGCTCGTTTTTCTTTTGTGATCTTACCAGTAGAAGTTCACACCAACCTTACCAACTGGTAACCATTTGTATTTATCGTCATTACGAATTTCATTTTCTTCCTTATCTACTGCATCTTGAGCAGACGTTGGGTTACCATTCACAGGAGCAAGATTATATTGAGTTAACTGAACTTTTGGATTACCTGTATAGTAAGCACCTACTTCACCAAATACACCCCAATTTTTATTAAATTTCGGTGCAAAACCAAAACCTACATAAGGGGCGATATTATTTTCATAATTCATCTTACCTCTTACACCACCTTCTTGGCCAGCAACTGCTTGTTGATAGTTTTTACCATCAATTGATAATGTTTCGCCATTACCAATACGTTTAGCTAAGTCATAATCATTATCTAAATAAGCAGCACCCGCAGCTACATATAAGCCTTGAGCCCATGGATTAGAACTAGCGCCCCAAGGACGTATTTCAGCATTTAGATAAATATTATTGTTATCCATATCTAGGTCATATTTAGTACCATTTACAGAGACGTCATCTGTCCACGAAATGTCACCGCCGTTATAACCCAGAGCCAAACCTACATATGGGTTGGCTTGCCATAATAAAGCACCACCGTAACCAGTTGTACCTACCTCAGCACGCACCCCTACAGGAAGTAATTGTTTTTGGTCAAATGCATAGCTGTCATGAACAACAGCTTCATCTGCCATTGCGGCACCAGCAGCGAATAAAGCTGTTGTTGTGACTAACACACGTAATGCTTTCATAGTTTTCTCCTCAAAAAGGCTTTGTTTTTAATTTATTCATCTTGTGACTGAAATCATAATAATGACAGCTTAGATTCTTTTTTATACAAAAAATGCTAGATTTCTGTTATTTTTTGATACAAATTGAGTTAAATTTTTATTTTCAAATCATTTTTGTGTAAAAAACACTTGATTATCTAATAAGCTTATTTCGATTTACCTCATTTATATCATCAATTAAACGTAACACGTTTTTTGAAAGATTCTTGTCACAAATTAGTGTAAAATCTTTAAAATTTTTTATGGAAGGAAGATCATGTCTCAGCTTTCTACGATCATTGAGCAAGCATTTGAAGACCGCGCAAATTTCACTGCAACAGATTGCCCAAGCGAAATTCGCCAAGCTGTTGAAGAAGCAATTGCTGGTTTAGATAACGGTACACTTCGAGTTGCAGAAAAAATCAATGGTGAATGGGTTGTTCATCAATGGTTAAAAAAAGCTGTTTTATTATCATTTAAACTTAATGACAATAAACCAATCGAGTCATGTGATCTTCGTTTCTACGACAAAGTTGAAACTAAATTCTCTGGTTGGACTGAAGAGCAATTTAAAGCTGCGGGTGTTCGTGTTGTTCCTCCTGCTGTTGCTCGTCGTGGTAGTTTCCAAGCTAAAAATGTGGTGTTAATGCCATCTTATGTCAACATTGGTGCTTACGTAGATGAAGGCACAATGGTTGATACATGGGCAACTGTAGGTTCATGTGCTCAAATCGGTAAAAACGTTCACTTATCAGGTGGTGTTGGT